>NZ_QJOT01000036.1:0-1541 GCF_013393165.1 Paenibacillus sp. 79R4
TCCCGGCTCGATTTGTTGGCGTGGTACAGAACCACGTCCCCATTCTCCAGTTCAAACGTATTGCCGTAGGCATCCTGAACCTTGGACTGGAAACCTTCCATCTCCCACTGATTCTGACGCTTCACGCCCCCGATCACTTTGTTCATCTCCGGAGCGTGAATATACTGCAGATGCGGCTCGTCCAGCTTGCCGTCCCGGATACTCTCGATATCAAAGTTCACCAGAATGTATCCATTCTTATAACGGTTCTGCAGGAATATCTGCGATTTATTATCCAGCTTCCCATTCTTCCGGTGATATTCCTGCAGTGATTCCCCGGCCTTCACAATATACGGAGCAGCCGGCAGACTATATTCTCCATACCACTGCTGAATCGAGGCGTTCGCCCGCTGCGCATCCACCACCTGCGGCATCGCTACTCCCTGATATTCCTTCTTCGGTCCAATCATCGTCCGCAGCTGCTCCGCCAGTAACAGCAAATCATAGCTCCCCACCGGCGTCTTCTGTAATGTGACTTTATCGACGTATTCACTTACGTACTGCTCCAGACTTTTCTGACCGCGTAACCATGCGGGTTCATACAGATAATATTTATACTTTGCCGTATCCTGCAAACTCGTTACTGGAACATTCCGCAAGCGCTCATTCAAGATTACATAACGGCTGACCTTATCATCCTTCGAGCCGATTTTGACAAATGGCTGACTGTTCGTGCTGTAGTATAAATCCACCTGCTCTCGTACCTTTCCGTCATGACTCACAAAGTAAAAGGTCGGTGTGATGCGGATTCCATCCAGCTTCTCGAACATATTGCCCTTGGTCTTCAGATCAAACTTGAAATGGTAGCCAGTCTTGATCGATACGTTCTTATAGCCTTGAAACGGATGACTTCCTGGGCGAATCAGTACGCTGTACGGGGATTGATTCCCTCTCGGGTCTCCATCAATTTTCCCCATCCCTACCCAGTAGGACACTCCTGTTGGTTCTGCTGCTCCCTTGCCTTGACGGAATACATTCTCCCAGTTGTAATCGGCGATGTCAGTAATATGGAAATCATACAGCCGGCCGATCACCTCTACGGATACTTGGTCCAGAGCCATGTGATTCACCAGATCCAGGTTGGCATCATTCTGGGCCGGAATATCATCAGGATTGCCACCTGGAGCATTCTCCGCAATATTTCGGAAATACACCTGATAATCTCCTTCATCGACCCAGACTGGTAGGAAGAAGGTTGCTTCCTCCTGATTCACAGGAACCTCGATCCATGTTCCCTTGGGGACAAAGGTCTGGAAGCCGCTGCTCTCTCCCATATAGACATCGAACTCGAACTTGACCTGCTTCGATCTGAAATACTTGGCATAATCCCGATTCCCGTATCCGGGGTAATTGCTCTCATTTAAATGCTGGCCCGAGGTCGGAATTTTCACTATGAACGGCCGCTCCAAAATAAGGGCCGACCGCCTCTCATTCGGCTTCGTCTTCTGGTTATGTGCTGCATCATCCGATACTGACGAGTAGTTGACGACCGGGGTATGGAC
>NZ_QJOT01000037.1:0-1521 GCF_013393165.1 Paenibacillus sp. 79R4
ATGTCGTACAATATTAATTATGCGACGTAGAGTATGCAAAAAGAACGAGTATTGGTAAGGTTTGTTATTGTAACTATTTAACATTATAGGACAAAAGAACAACGTTTGCACGGCTATAAAGTCACATTAGTAGGAAAAAAGGTTCAATTTATTAAAATTGTGCTTGACATTTTAATAGAATTGGAAAATATTCGGATGAATCCTGTAAAAATGTCATGCTATTCACTACTTATACATCCATGGCGGGGGACTTCTCTCTCCACGTGGACATGACAGCTTCACTGTATACGACGATACATTGCAGAAAAACTGCAAAATGCAGCCTTTTCATGTGATACTCTTAAATCTTAATAAAATTCCTGCAAATATGCAGGAATTTTTTATGTTTTCTCCTCAACCCGGGCCTTTTTTAATCAAAACCGTATGTTTACAGTAACTATTAAAAACAAATGACCTAGATGATAGTTGCTTGCATTTTGCAGTTAACTTTCTCCTTCGCTTAAATAAACTCCTGCAAACAATCCTGAACGAAATCCGGGGCCGCTTTCTTTAATTGTTCCACTGTATGTAGATATCTCTGTGTTGTATTAATATGCGAATGCCCGAGACTCTCCTGAACCTGTTGCAGCGAGGCCCCCTGCAGCAGAGCCAGAGTTGCATTTGTATGCCGCAGCCAGTGCGGAGTAGGCTTCTTGCTCAAATTACACCGCTCTCCTGCCTCCCGAATAATACGCTGAATTTGTCTGGGCGAAATTGGAAACAGTAATAGATCCGGATCTGGATCCTTACTCTCTGCAAGACAATGAGCATGCTCGGTATACAAAACCCACAACTTATGCGGAATTTTCACTTCACGGATTTTACCTCGTTTAGCATAAGAGATGGTCAGCCAGATCGACGTCTCCAGTGGATCTGTATGGAAATCTCCCCAACGGATATGGGTAAGCTCAGAGACACGCAGTCCAAGCATGACCAGGGATAGTCCTATCAAGTAGTTACGCAGACTTTGTTCGCGCAAGCTATCCAGCAGCTTGCCAACTTCTTTTTTGGTTAAAAAATTTTTGCGGCTTGTCACAGTAATTTGCGGGATTTTTGTACTTAACGTAGGGTTATTGTCAAAAATACCGATACTGCTGTCACTTCCCCATTTATAGAAGGACTTCAACGGTGCGATAAATGCTGCAACACTCGCTGGCGCAAGGGATCTCCCGCCCTCCCGGTAAATGCCCTGTGACAAATAAAGCTTATAAGCCTCGATTTCCCTCCAGGTGACATCCTTCATGGGCATGCCTGATAAAAAACCACGGAAATGCTCAAGTGCTCGATAATAATTTTTTCTCGTATTGGGTACCTTGGCACATACTTCCAGAAACATTTGTATGATCTGCTCATCACGATATTCTTGGCTCAGTGAATGGAAAAAATATTGTTCCGAAACTTCCATCATATAGTTATGTAGCTCCATGGTATTAGCCTCCTGTTGACGTGTTGTGATGTCGCATAATTAATATTGTACGACAT
>NZ_QJOT01000038.1:0-1408 GCF_013393165.1 Paenibacillus sp. 79R4
CACGACGTTCTGAACCCAGCTCGCGTACCGCTTTAATGGGCGAACAGCCCAACCCTTGGGACCTACTTCAGCCCCAGGATGCGATGAGCCGACATCGAGGTGCCAAACCTCCCCGTCGATGTGGACTCTTGGGGGAGATAAGCCTGTTATCCCCAGGGTAGCTTTTATCCGTTGAGCGATGGCCCTTCCATGCGGTACCACCGGATCACTAAGCCCGACTTTCGTCCCTGCTCGACTTGTCAGTCTCGCAGTCAAGCTCCCTTTTGCCTTTGCACTCTTCGAATGATTTCCAACCATTCTGAGGGAACCTTGGGGCGCCTCCGTTACTCTTTAGGAGGCGACCGCCCCAGTCAAACTGCCCGCCTGACACTGTCCCCGTACCGGATCACGGTACCAGGTTAGAACTCCGACACGATCAGGGTGGTATCCCAACGGCGCCTCCACCGAAGCTGGCGCTCCGGCTTCCTAGGCTCCCACCTATTCTGTACAAATCGTATCAAAGTCCAATATCAAGCTGCAGTAAAGCTCCATGGGGTCTTTCCGTCTTGTCGCGGGTAACCTGCATCTTCACAGGTATTAAAATTTCACCGGATCTCTCGTTGAGACAGCGCCCAAGTCGTTACGCCATTCGTGCGGGTCAGAATTTACCTGACAAGGAATTTCGCTACCTTAGGACCGTTATAGTTACGGCCGCCGTTTACTGGGGCTTCGGTTCATAGCTTCGGGTTGCCCCTAACCACTCCCCTTAACCTTCCAGCACCGGGCAGGCGTCAGCCCGTATACTTCGCCTTGCGGCTTCGCACAGACCTGTGTTTTTGCTAAACAGTCGCTTGGGCCTTTTCACTGCGGCCCCCTCGTGCTATTCACACTACCGGGGCACCCCTTCTCCCGAAGTTACGGGGTCATTTTGCCGAGTTCCTTAACGAGAGTTCTTCCGCGCGCCTTAGAATTCTCTTCTCGCCTACCTGTGTCGGTTTGCGGTACGGGCACCTTCTCCTGGTTAGAGGCTTTTCTTGGCAGTGTGAGATCATGACCTTCGGTACTGTAAATTTTCCCTCCCCATCACAGCCCAGCCTTTCGATGTGCGGATTTGCCTACACATCAGCCTCACTGCTTGGACGAGCATCCATCAGCTCGCGTCACTACCCTCCTGCGTCACCCCATCACTCCTAACGGATTACGGTGGTACAGGAATTTCAACCTGTTGTCCTTCGACTACGCCTTTCGGCCTCGCCTTAGGTCCCGACTTACCCTGAGCGGACGAACCTTCCTCAGGAAACCTTGGGCTTTCGGCGGATCAGATTCTCACTGATCTTTTCGTTACTCATACCGGCATTCTCACTTGTATGCAGTCCACCAGTCCTTCCGGTCCAACTTCAATCCGCATACAACGCTCCCCTACCCCTGA
>NZ_QJOT01000039.1:0-871 GCF_013393165.1 Paenibacillus sp. 79R4
CCGAAGGTGGGGTAGATGATTGGGGTGAAGTCGTAACAAGGTAGCCGTATCGGAAGGTGCGGCTGGATCACCTCCTTTCTATGGAGAATCGTTCTCTGCAACGAGAACATTCAAAAAGTCTTCAGGAAGCAATGCTTCCGAAGCAAGCTTTACGATGTAAAGCTGTTCGCTCACTCGTTGGTCAGTTTTGAGAGTTCAACTCTCAACTTGACAGAAATTTCAAACGTTACTTGCGTGACCGTTTAAAATTTCGTCTTTGATCCTTGAAAACTGGATATACGAAACGAAATTTTGCGTTTTAGAAACATTCCTTTAAGCTGAACTTGTGTCAAAAACAAGTTTATAGATTAGTGGTTTGATATTTTCCCATTGGGAAAAGTCATGGTTAAGCTACTAAGAGCACACGGAGGATGCCTAGGCACTAGGAGCCGAAGAAGGACGTGGCGAACAACGATACTGCCTCGGGGAGCTGTAAGCAAGCGTCGATCCGGGGATGTCCGAATGGGGAAACCCGGCTGGATTAATCTCCAGTCACTCATACCTGAATACATAGGGTGTGAAGAGGCAAACCAGGGGAACTGAAACATCTAAGTACCCTGAGGAAGAGAAAACAAAAGTGATTCCGTCAGTAGCGGCGAGCGAACGCGGAGTAGCCCAAACCAGGGAGCTTGCTCTCTGGGGTTGTAGGACGTCTCACATGGAGTTACCAAGGATTAGGGTAGGCGAAGAGGTCTGGAAAGGCCCGCTAGAAGAGGTAAAAGCCCTGTAACCGAAAGTCTAATCCCTCCGAGACGGATCCTGAGTAGTGCGGGGCACGTGAAACCCCGTATGAATCCGGCAGGACCATCTGCCAAGGCTAAATACTCCCTAG